>NZ_JBBPAC010000002.1:0-4249 GCF_038008935.1 Bacillus sp. FSL R7-0166 | reverse complement strand
CATTCACCACACCCAAAGCCTATTGATTCAAACAAACCTCGTTTGTTTGCGCCCGCCGAAGGGGCATCCCCCGAAGATCGGGGGTAGGGGGTTTGAATATTTGCGATCCAACGGGCTGACCGTTGGCGGGTTTGGGCAGAGCCCGAAAAGAGTCACTGGAGAACCAGTGCCCACTTATGCACCTAAATAGGTGCTGTGGGTTTTCTCTCCGTTCAAAGCAGAATGCGAGGCATTGTACCGTTGGCATGAAAGAGTCAAAAATGATAAGATTAAAGAAATATTTGTGCGTTTGTTTTGTTTGGCGAAGGTGCGCAGCGGAAGACGACGACAGTCGTCGAGTGGCAACGAAAAGCGAAGCACCTAGAGCCAAACGGGAACCCCCCCACTCTAACAGGGGGGTACTACGGAAGAAAAAAACAAATTGAAGCTAGTCATAGCAATGGATTGACTCGTTTTGAGTTTGTGGCAAGGATTTATTTGAATGATTAAATCTATAAAAATATCAAGGCTGTATTTCAAAAATGCCGTTGAGAGCGTTCAGATTAGATTCTGAGCGCTTTTATTTTTGTTCGGGTATTCAAATAGGGTGATGAGTTAAAAACGATTATAAGGGCTTTAAATGCGTTTTTTCGTTTTGTCTGCTATGATATGTTTTTGTGTCTTATTGGATGGAAAGTGCTTGTGGGACCTTAAAGTTTTGTTTTTTGTTGTGCATCATGTCCAAAAAAACAAAATAAAAAACCCCCATGGGGGGTTAGTGGTTTTTTGTTTTTGGTTTTAAAAAAAGACTAGCAATTTGCTGGTCTTTTTTTGCGATTTCAACGAAGTTGTAATCGTGTTTTTTCTTATCTTGATACATATAGAAACATTGAGATTTTCAAAAAGTATGATAAATTCAGTGCTGTCAATGGTTTAAAGGTAATTTGACAGGGAAAAACCCCGTCTGCTATTATTAAGTTACCACACCAAATAATAGATAGCTAGAGAACTAGCGGCAGAAGGGGTTTTTTCTTTGTTTTATTCATCTGAAAAGAATTATACCATCCTCGACGACAAAACCGCAACAGGTAAAAAGCGGGATTGGAAGGGGAAAAAGTTGAGATCGTCGCTTATGGCGGCTCACTATGAAGGACTTGAAAAGCGTACCGGTGCGCCTTACTACGGAAAAAAGGCAGAGAAAGTATGTGATTGTGCGGAATGTCTTGCGTTTAAGAGAGATAGAGAAACGGGCAGACTACGATTATATCAAGCCTATTTTTGTAAAGTGAGGTTATGCCCTATGTGTGCATGGCGAAGATCATTGAAAATTGCTTATCACAACAAATTGATCGTTGAAGAAGCCAATCGGCAATATAAGCCAGCATGGATATTTCTCACGTTGACAGTAAAAAACGTTGAGGGTGATGATCTGAAACAGACCATTTCTGATATGATGAAAGGCTTTAATAGATTGATGAAATATAAAAAAGTTGATTCTGCGGTGCGTGGGTATTTCAGAGCTTTAGAGATTACGAAAAATCATGAAGAAAATACATATCATCCGCATTTTCATGTGTTAATACCTGTTCGTACTAATTACTTTGGTAAGAACTATATTAATCAAAAAGAATGGACAAGCCTTTGGAAGCGGGCAATGAAATTGGATTACACACCGATTGTGCATGTGCAGCGGGTCAAAGGAAAAAAGGGAATCGATGCGGAAGCGATTGAAAAAGAAGTCCGAGAAGCAATGGAAGAACAGAAAGCTGTTTTAGAAATTTCTAAGTATCCAGTGAAAGATACGGATGTGATACGTGGGAATAAAGTGACTGAGGAGAATTTGGATACGGTCTATTATTTGGATGATGCATTAAGTGCCAGGCGCTTGATCGGTTACGGCGGGATCTTGAAAGAGATTCATAAGGAACTGAATTTGACCGATGCCGAGGGCGGCGACCTTGTTAGGATTGAAGAAGATGATGATGAGGTAGCCAATGAAACGTTTGAAGTCATGGCACGTTGGCATGTTGGCATTAAAAATTACATAATTAATTAGAAAAGCAGGCTTTTATTAGCCTGCTTTTCTATTATTATTATTATGTTACAGCACATACTGCAGCGAAAGCTATTCCGCATGCTGCCCCACATGTACCTCCGGCTACAGGCCCCATTAATGCATAGACAAGGCATATTTGTCCGCAAGCGACTAAACCTGCTGCAGAACATGCAAATGATTTGCCATTAAATTTAAATTTTTTCTTTTTTGATTTAGATGTTGATGCTTTATCTTCATCTTCTTTATTATCTTTTTTTGTGACTTTATTTGTATCGTAGTCTTTGTAGTTCATAATGTATTCTCTATTTTTTCCGTTGTCTTTACTCTTTTCTGCTACGAATTGTATTATTTTTTCAGAGTAGTTGTCGTAAATACTTGTTGTAACAATCGTTTCTTTTGTTTTTGTGTTTTTGTATACTTTATTGCTGACATAGATAAAAGTGCTGCCTTCATCTGTATCGGTAGTATATTTTATTTGAGGAATCTCTTTATCTAAAGCGAACTCTTCAAATTTTTCTTTCTTTAAGTTATTTCTTAGTTCTTTGATTTCTTTTACTTGTTTTTCTGCATTTTTTAATACTTTTAAATCTTTTTCTGTCATTTTTGATGGAGTGATGTTCTCATCTTGCATTAATTTTTTTTGTTCTTCTAAGATGTTTAGGTCTTTCTTTTCTACTGCATTTACAACAAGAGTGTTACTAAAAGTTAACATTAGAATGCATAGTGAAACTAAAAGTTTTGTGAATAATTTCATCATTTTCCCCTTTCATTTCCTTAAATTGTTATAGATTTAAAAATAACATATAATTTACCTTATTTTCAATTTATTATTTAAAAAACTTAAAGTTTAACAATTTATTAAAAGTATTTTAGAGGTTGTTTATTTCTGTTCTTTTATATTGCATATAAAATAATATTAAGGGAGTAAAAAAAATGAAAACAAATGAAAAGTTGAAAATTCTTAGAGAGAAAAACGGCCTAACAAGAGATGATCTAGCTTCCAAATTATTCGTAACCAAACAAGCTGTATATAAGTGGGAAAAGGGTATGAATTATCCAGATATTAATAATTTAATGAAAATCGCAGACATATTTGGAGTTAAAGTTGACGATTTGTTAGATGAGAGCCGAGATTTAAATAGTTTAAAGAAAGGGGATTTATCTATGCTTGATAATAAAGCTAAGAATAATTTGAAAGTTTATGTGAAGTTGCTTCCGTGGATTGGTCTCTTTTGTAGTATTGTTCTTTCGATTTATTTTTTTGTAATTGAGGGTGTAAATTATGATATTGGATGGGCTGTTTTATATTGTTTGATGCCCTTTTTAATATTTACTGCTATATCTATACCTGTAAGAATTGTAACTAGAAGACAGAGTAATTAAAATAAAAATCAGCTACCATAGATGGTGCTGATTTTTATTTTATTGATGTATAATATAACAATTATGAAATTTAGGAAATTAATGTTATGTGTATCAATCCTGTCTTTGGGTGCGTTTCACTTCCAAAATTGCCACCACTTTTTTTGTTGAGCTGTAGCAATCATTTTTTTTGTTTCAATGGATTCTTTCAAAGCGAGCATGAGATTTTCATCTCGCTTTTTTTGTTGTTCTTCAAATTGTTCGAGTCGTTTTAGGATTGCCTGATTGAATTCCTCTTGTCTTTGAATGAGATCGGCGACATTCACATCTTGTAGCGGTGTAGCGGTATCCGATATGGACAAGTTTGACCGATACAAGGTCGCTACAAGTTTGGCTACTTCTTCTAGTGATTTACCACTCAATTTAGAGTGTGTGTATATATACTCCATAGCGGATAAATCGGACTCATTATACTGACGCCATCCCTTAGTGTCTCTGGCGAAATTATAGCCGTTTTTCTCAAGCATGGCGGCGTATTTGCGTATCGTGACGCTGGAGACATTGAGCTTGTTTGCAATGTCTTGTGAAGAAAGGTAGGTTTCGGGTTTCATAGCGGGTTCACCTCTTTATGATTCATTCGCTATGGTATACGCTACGCCCTCCTAGATCAAAAGGCAAAATGTTTTTGTTTTGCGTAGCGGGTTGAAAGAGAAAAATTTTGATAAGTGTCGCTGGAGACATTTCGGAAAAGTGTGCACTTAAAAGGAGCGTTACTGTTTAAAAAATGGAGTGAAAAACATTCGGCATGAGTCAACGGTAAGCGGAACGAAAGTGAGCATTAAGGAGTTGACT